>NZ_CAXNSH010000002.1:0-3583 GCF_964204995.1 Halomonas sp. BMC6
AGTTGGCTGGCCTACCGGATTTTCTAACGGAAAATGCGGATGTCCGTGAGCAGGTGGTGCAATGGCAGACGGACTGGATCGAAAAGTCTAGAACGGCAAAAGGCAATACCATTGATTATTTCCGTGTTGACACTGTCAAACATGTGGAAGACACCACTTGGATGGCGTTCAAAAATGCTCTGACAAAAGAAATGCCGGAGCACAAGCTGATCGGGGAAGCGTGGGGTGCAAGTGTCAATGATGATCAAGGCTACCTGAACAGCGGGATGATGGATTCTTTACTAGATTTTGAGTTTAAGAACTATGCACGTGATTTTGTGAACGGGCAACTAGATGCGGTCCAGCAAAAGCTGGAGGCCCGCAACGGCAAGTTGAACAATACATCAACACTAGGGCAGTTTTTAGGAAGTCATGACGAGGACCGATTCCTTGAGCTGGTTGGGGGAGATCTCGGGAAGTATCAGGTAGCGGCGTCCCTTCAACTGACGGCAAAAGGACAGCCTGTCATCTATTATGGAGAAGAGCTGGGCTTGCCTGGTAAAAATAATTATCCTTATTACGACAATCGCCAGAATATGCCGTGGGATGACGTGGAAGGCAATGAAACTCTAGAGCATTATAAAAAAGTTCTGGACTTCCGTAACGAAAATCCGAACACGTTTGCTAAAGGGGACCGTGAGAAGGTAGCGGGATCTGACAACGACAAATTCTTGGTTTTCTCCCGCACATATGGAGAGAATTCTGTTTATGTAGGGTTGAATACGGCAGCTACTGCAAAAGATGTTACCCTGAACTTTGGTTCCTCCGAAGCAGTGGTGACGGACCACTATTCTGGTCACGAGTACCAAGCAAATGATCAAGGGCAAGTAACCTTCACCATACCTGCAATGGAGGATGGGGGCACTGTTCTGCTTGAAGTGGATGGAGCAGGACCGCCTGTAGAGGAAGAGCCAACGGAACCGGGGAAAATCGGTGAAAACACTCTTCGAATCCATTATCAACGCACAGACAACAGCTACGAAAACCTTGGCCTATGGCTTTGGGGAGACGTGGCGGCCCCTTCTGAAAACTGGCCATCAGGTGGCACACCGTTTGAACCAGGCAATGTAACTGATTATGGTGCTTATGTCGATGTTGAGCTTTCAGAAGGCGCGCAAAACGTCGGATTCCTTGTACTGAACAGAACAAACGGGGACAAGGACGGCGGAGACAAAGGTGTTGAGCTGTTCAGTCCAGAATTAAATGAAGTATGGATCAAGCAGGGCTCTGACGAAGTATTTTTATATGAACCTGCCAACCTACCGGAAAACACGGTCCGCATTCATTATGAAAGAACGAATGCCGACTATGACGGATGGGGTTTATGGAACTGGGAGGATGTCGAGACCCCATCTGATGGCTGGCCGAACGGTGCCGCAGATGCTGCAGGCATTGGTAAATACGGTGCTTACTACGACATCAAGCTTAAAGAAGATGCAAACAAAATCGGCTTCCTATTTGTAAATAAGCAAACAGGGGCGCAAACGGGAGATATGAGTTTCGATATGCTGAAGCAATACAACCAACTTTTTGTAAAAGAAGGCGAGGATAAGGTCTATACGAACCCATACGGAACGGTGCCATTGGCGCTTGTGTCCGGGGAGGTCTTGTCAGACAAGTTGATTAGTCTTACTTTTACCAAGACAGATAGATTAGATTTGGATGAATTGAAAGAGCAATTAGAGATCAAGGATGTAGATGGGAACAATGTGCCTTTTACAGACATGACCATTGAAGGCGAAAAAACGATCCATGTCTACGGCGAGTTTGATTTGGAGAAAATTCCGTTCACCGTGACATATGGAGACCGCACCATTTCTGTAAAATCCGGCTGGAAGTTGATCGATGAAATGTATGCCTATGAGGGCAAGCTTGGCGCGGAATTGCATGAAGATGGAACGGCTACATTAAAAATATGGTCGCCAAAAGCGGACAATGTGTCTGTGGTGGTTTATGACAAGGATGACCAGAACGAGATTGTTGACACAATCAAAATGGCAAAAGGGGACCGCGGTGTCTGGTCTGTAAAGCTAACTAAGGGTAATACTGGCCTTGATAGTTTGAAAGGTTACTATTACCACTATGAAATCACACATGGTGATGTAACGAATCTTGCTTTAGATCCGTATGCCAAATCAATGGCAGCATGGAACAACGAAGCGGGGGAAAAGATCGGAAAAGCGGCGATTGTGGACATCGGCTCCATTGGGCCAGAGCTTGATTATGCTGATATCCCAGGCTTTGAAAAGCGCGAAGATACTATCATCTATGAAGTGCATGTACGTGACTTCACGTCTGACCCGAATATCGGCGAGGACCTGAAAGTCCAGTTCGGTACATTTGCTTCTTTTGTAGAAAAACTGGATTACATTCAGGAGTTAGGTGTCACTCACATTCAATTGTTGCCTGTGATGAGTTATTACTTCAGCAATGAATTGGAGTCTGGGGAGCGCATGCTGGAGTATGCTTCTACCAACACCAACTATAACTGGGGCTATGATCCGCACAGTTATTTCTCTTTATCCGGTATGTACTCGGAGAATCCTGAGGACCCGGAACTGAGAATCAAAGAATTCAAGAATCTGATCAACGAGATTCATAAGCGCGACATGGGTGTGGTACTCGATGTGGTGTTCAACCATACGGCACAGGTCCACATTTTCGAGGACCTTGTACCAAACTACTATCACTTCATGGATGCTGATGGAACGCCTAGAACAAGCTTTGGGGGCGGTCGTCTAGGAACGACTCATGAAATGTCCCGCCGTGTGCTGGTGGATTCCATCAAGCACTGGGTCGACGAGTACAAAGTGGATGGATTCCGTTTTGACATGATGGGAGACCATGATGCAGAAAGTATTCAGATCGCTTTTGACGAAGCGAAAAAATTGAACCCGAATATCGTGATGATCGGGGAAGGCTGGGTAACATTTGCCGGTGACGAAGGCGAACCGGTCCAAGCGGCTGATCAGCAATGGATGCAATATACGGAAGCGGTCGGAAGCTTCTCCGACGAATTCCGTAACGAACTGAAATCCGGCTTCGGAAGCGAAGGACAGCCACGATTCATCACAGGTGGCGCGCGCAACGTGCAACAAATTTTCGATAACATTAAAGCACAGCCGTATAACTTTGAAGCGGATCAACCAGGCGATGTGGTCCAATACATTGAGGCGCATGACAACCTGACGCTATACGATGTCATCGCACAATCTATTAAAAAAGATCCGGAAATCGCGGAAAACGACTTGGAAATTCATAAGCGTATCCGCGTGGGTAATGCAATGGTACTGACTTCTCAAGGAACGGCGTTCTTGCATGCTGGACAAGAGTTTGGACGTACGAAGCAATGGAGAGCACCTGCAACAGAGGCACCATACAAATCTACGTATATGACAGATTCTGAAGGCAACCCGTTCGTCTATCCTTATTTCATTCACGATTCCTATGATTCCTCGGATATCATCAATCGTTTTGATTGGGAAAAGGCGACAGATGCTGAGAAATACCCTGTTAACAATGTGACACGTGACTACACGAAAGG